>NZ_JBSYGK010000002.1:0-26349 GCF_055694025.1 Gelidimonas diazotrophica | reverse complement strand
GATTCACGTTTCTGTTTAACGTTGGTTTTGGTTAGGCGCTTGCTGGGGTTACAGCCCCGGCCTGCGCCGCTTTACAAAATGCCTTGCCCTGCTTGCCAGTTCCCGCGCTTTGGGCTTAATCTTTTGCATCGGTCATGCCTTCACTGCACCGGCGCGAAGCGCTTGCAACTCATCCATCAGTTCCTCATAGGTATTCACCGGCAACATGACGAATGCCGGCTTGTTATCGCGCATCACCACAAATTTGTCTTGTTCGCCATTCTGCAATCTATCGAAAATTGTTTTTGCGTTTCGCTGTATATCGGTCGCTGAAATCGCTTGGTCGGCGCGTTCGAGTAGCATAATAAGTCCTTTTTTGCTGTCAGTGAATTAATTATAATATGATAAAAGTCATATTATAATATGATTACACTCTCAACGCTTGAATACAAGAGTGCCGGCGCGAAGCGGCACTATCGGCGATCAGCCGACAGCTAACCTGACGGATTTGCCGACACGGGTCAGCATATCCACTAAGGCGTCAATCGTAAATTTGCTTACCTTGCGATTCACCACATCGGACACACGCGGCCGCGTAACGTGCAGGATCTCGGCCGCATCGTCTTGTTTCAGATGATTCTCCTTGATCCAGGCTGCCAACTCATCCATAAGCTGCTCTTTGAGTGCACGTGTGTCACTAATCCGCTTTTGCGATTCGACTTGGCAGCGCTCGGCCTCAGCCGGCGCAAAACCAAGCTCTGCAAACAGGTTCGTACCGGGCTTCGTGACGTGCCGGATTTTGGTGTCTATCTCGTTCATTTCTTTGCTTTCCTATCTCGCACCACGGCCCGATAACGGGCCTCGGCAATGTCCTTGTCGTGTTTCGATGTGGCTTCGGTCTTTTTCTGGAAGCAATGCAGGACGTAAATCGCTTCCTCGAATTTGGCTACATACATCACTCGGTAAATGCCGGACGCGTCCTTGATACGAATCTCGCGCGTGCCGGCCCCTGCATTAGAAAACGGCTTCCAGTCGTCGGGGTCTAGCCCCGCCTGCACTTTCCCCAACTGGAAACCAGCCTCGCGGCGCGGGTCATCGGGAAAGCTGAGAATGTCATCATAGGATGAGCCGATCCAACAAATTGCTTTTTCTTCTTCCATTGTATCAAATTTTATACACGAATCAATAACGCCCTAGCTTATCGGTTTACTGCGCGTTGAGCGAGTCGGCCGGGGCTGTAGTGGCCGCTGGGCTGGTTACAGGCGGGAGAAAGCCAGGGCGTGGCCATGCAGCTCGTCAATGAAGCCGTCGAGTGTGCCGCCTGCCAGATCCTCTAACAGTGCATAAGTGTAGGTCGCGTGCTCCAGCTCGCGCGCCTGGTGGTGGATTTCGCCTTGCATGGCATCGATCAGCGCCGCGCCGTTGGCCAGCGAAGCGGCCTGCCGTGCGTTATCGGCCTCTAGCGCGGTGATGCGACGGTACAGGCGCTCGTTTTCCTGCTGCAGCGCCAGCAGCTCGGTCGCCTGGTCGCCGGCGGCGGCCGTAGCTGATTCCAGCGCAGCGATACGCTGGTCGCGTGTCTCGATCGCGTCGATGAGCTTGGCCTGGTGGGCCAGATAGAAGTCGTTGGCGTGCACCAGCTCGACCAAATAATGGGCGCGGATCTTCTCGGTCTGCTGTTGCAAGTGCCGGTTGAAGTCGGCCATCAGCGCGTCGATGTGGGCGTCGTAGGCCTCGGCTAGCGTTTGGGTGCTGGCGTTGGTCTGCTGCAGCGTCTCGCGCGTTCTGGCCAGTGCCAGGGCTTGCATGCGGCTATATCGCTGCCAGTTGACGAGACTGTTTTCCAGGTCGCGGATCTCGCGGTTGGTCCGCTGCTGCGTTACCCAAACGCCGGCATAGTAATCCCCGCTGCTCATGAGTCAGCCGCCATCGCGCTAGCGGCCGCCGGTATGTGTCGGTACAGCGTGGCCACACTGACGCCGATCGAGGCCGCGACATCCTTAGGTGGCATCCCATCGGCCAGCAGCTTGCGTGCGGCCTCGGTCTTGCTTTCGGTCATTGAGGGCTTACGCCCGCCAGTGCGGCCGCGTTTCTTTGCCGCGGCCAGGCCAGCGCGGGTGCGTTCGATAATCAGCTCACGTTCCATTTGTGCCAGACTAGCCATGACGTGAAAAAAGAACCTGCCCGCAGGCGTGCTTGTGTCTATACCGTCGGTAAGACTGCGAAAGTTCACTCCCAGTTTTTCCAGCTCGGCAACAAAGTCGATCAGGTTCTTAACAGATCTTCCCAGCCGGTCGAGCTTCCACACCATCAGGGTGTCGCCGGCGCGAAGGTGCGAAAGTGCGCTGGCCAGCCCGAGCCGGTCTGCCTTGGCTCCACTCTGCTTGTCCTGGTAGATATGTTTCTTTTCACAGCCAGCGGCTGTGAGCGCGTCAAGCTGCAGGGCCAGCTCCTGATCTTGCCGTGACACTCGCGCGTAACCGATTAACATTGTTTAAATCCTTCGCAAAACTCGTTACCATCATTTTAAAATGAGAGATACAATTAAGAAAGGATTTTGAGAAATAAAAACAGCCCATTTCTGGGTTTTATTGGGCGAGCCTCACGCCTTATCGAAATCCACCGTTTATGAGAGACAAGACTGAATTTTGAAAGGCTGGGTCATGAGTACAACCTATGACAAAGATGTTGTTGCTTGGGCACAGGAGCAAGCCCGATTATTGCGTTCAGGCCAGTTTGCTGATTTGGACATTGAGCATATTGCAGATGAGATTGAGAGCGTAGGCAAAAGCGAACAACGTGAATTGGCGAGTAGGATGGCTGTTCTGCTCGCCCATTTGCTCAAGTGGGAATACCAACCGGATCGACGTTGTTCGAGTTGGGAGCGTGTCATCAAAGTGCAACGGGAGAGTATCGAACGCCGGATTCGCAAAACACCCAGTTTGAAGGAGTCGCTGTCTGATGTGGATTGGTGGGCAGATGCTTGGGGTGACGCCGTTGCGGCGGCATCGAAGGAAACAGGTATGGCGTACACGGATTTCCCGGAGGTTTGTCCATGGAATCAAGAGCAAGTCATGGTAGGGCCACGATAATGAACAAAGCGACAGAACGTAACAAGAGGAAAGCGGCTCGGCGACGCCGGGTGCGTCTGCGGGTGCGCCGGGACTACATTAAGCATTTAGTGGCCGATGAACGCGACGATGTGATTGATGGTTGGATCTCGGCCGTCCGTACCAATGGCGGCCGCCTGCCCGTCGGCATGGTGAATGATGCAGTGCTGGCTGCCCTCATCGAGCGTGCTGTACTGTTCCCGTTCAAGTTACTTGTGCGCGTGCAATATCTGCGCCTCTACACGGGGCACGGCTCCGCGCGGTCGTTGGGCTAGTAATTGTTTTTTCGATAAAACAGCCATTTTTATACAAACCGACAGCCTGTTATATGAAAGGGTGAGGATTCGGCGATTTTTAAGTGCCAATACGCCCCCATAAACATTCACCTTTCTAGCCCCACTGCAACGCACGCTATATCAAACGGTGGCAAATCGACTATTTTTAAGTGCAATACGCCCCATAAACATTCACTTTTCCTCTCAAAACATATTAAATTGCATTTTGATAGGAAAACGCAAACAGCTCTCGCCCGCTTTTCATTTCTGCCCCATAAACAGTCACCTTTCTAGCTACTGCAGCCCTTCTTGCTTGCTCCCCAAATATGCTTGTACGTCGGCGCAAGGATGTGGGAAAAAGTCTCGAATGTCCTGAAGTTGCCCGTTCAAATGGGTCGTTTGAAAATGTACCCAACTAACGAGACTGTGATAAATTTTATTTCCGAAACCACTTGCCTCAGTCCCGTACTGGATTTGCTGCCCACTTGGATCATCGCAGTTGGCTGGATCGCCCAAAGCATGGTAGGTGCGGCACATGATCGGACGCACCGGATAAATGCCACACTCGTTACCATCCTTGAGAAAAGGGCAGGATGTACGGTTTCCAGTCGTCAACTTCCCTTCGGCCGTGTGTGGAACGCCCGTCTTGACATAGATGTATTCCGCTTCAAAGGTTGTGATTTGCACGTCGAAATTGCAGCAATGAGAACATCCCTTGGCACATGTCGCAAACGATGAAATGAACGGCGCGAGAGTGTCCATATAACGGTATACAGCCTCTAATTTTTTAATGAGGTCGCTGGGGGCATTCAGGTACTCAAATAATTTAATAGTCATACGCGATAGTGAGCGGTACTGCCAGCTCAGCGAACCAAGCGCGCAGACGCGCGCTCAGCTCGGCACGCTTGATGATCACGCTGGGTGTCTCGTCCAACATGGGCCAGATATTCGATTGCACGAAAGCGCTGCATTTCGCCCGATCGAAATCTTGAATCTCTGCATAGAATTCATGGAGGCCATCCTCGGACGCCATGCCGATCGAAATCAGCTCGGTGTCGATAAAATCCGTAAATTCGGTATCGAGAAAGAGAAGCACGATTACATCCCCATTGCACGCCAATTGATTGTAGAGGCCGTGTAAGCCTCTAGGCGGTGCTTGCAAATCCACCAGGCCCGCCGTTCGTATTCGTTCGCCCAGCGGGCGATACGATGCATTGCGAGCTGGTCGGCATTGCTTACTTGGTCGGCCCGTGCCTTGATGATGGCGAGCGCCATTTGCTGTTTGCTGGCGAAGTGCTTAGAGCGGTTGCCGTTGGTGAATGCCATATCAAGCGCCTGATACAGTGCGCCCTCCCCGGCCAGAGCCAGATCGTCAAACGTACCCAAATCTACCGGACTGTCGTGGGTGGTGATGAGGTCATAAGCGGTTTCAGGCAGATCCAGATAAGCATAAGACAGTTGACGGCCGTCCACCACAGCACTATGCACCTGGGCGTAACGAGGGCCAAGCCCATGCAGCGTAAATAGCAGGTCGTCGAGCTGCACCCAATTACCGTGCCGGATTTGCGCGACTGCAGCAAGGCTATCAGGCGAATGCCAGCGATTCGTCATGATGCGCGCTCATTTTCTCAATTCCTCGTCGAGTTTGACATTCAGGGCGTCGATGAACTGGCGCGACTCCTGCGACACTGGCGGCAGCTTCGGGGTCTGTTTCACTTTTTTCGGCTCGGCAACAGGCTTGCGTTTTGCCTCGCGGGCCGACTTGGCGGCGGCCTTCTGTTTATGCGTCGGCTTCGCCGGTTCTTGCACTGCCGCCGGCTCTGGCTCTGGCACAGCCGTTGGCTTTGGTATTGGCGCCAATGCCGGTGCTGGTGTCGCTGCGACCGGTGCCGGGGTGCTAGCTGGCTGCTCCTGCTTTGATTGCGGCTCTACCTTCTTCTGGAAGGCAAAGACGTTACCAGCTACAGCGATGGCCAGTAGTGCGGTAATTAGACGGGTCATGATTTTTTAGTCTCGCGGGTCGTGCGAACGCTAACGCGCGGGTGCGTATCGTCCGTTTCGATGTTGATGGTGATAGCGCTCATCTTCTCGGCCGGCATTCCTGCCTTGATCGAGCGCACCAGGTAATCATGATCAATGCGCGGGGCAAATACCGTGATGGTCATAGGTTCCGATTGTTTGGCGGCAAACCGGCCGACTTTACCGAGTGCCACGGTCAGCCCCTGGTCGCGCGCCGTAATGCCGTCTGCCGGCAGCGGGGTATCGAGCGATGCCCCACGCCCGGACAGGCGAGCAAAAGTCTGCTGGGCTTTACCACCGAGTTGCGACAGTTCGGGTGGCATGTTGGCGCAGCCGGCAATGATGCCGGCTAACGCCGTGATGATGAGTCGTTTCACGGTGTTATCCCCTTAATTACTTTGCTGCGCGAGAGCTACGTCGATTTTCAAGTCCTTGGTATTCGGTTGTACGAATCCCTGGACACGCACGGGGTTGTGCTTCTTGGTCTTAGCCAGCTCGCCGGCAAACCATTTCTCAACCCGGCCTAGATCTTCTGCATTACGAGCGATGATGTCCACTTTCAACGGATCTGGACTGACGGCAACCGCGTTGGCTATGGCAAGTACGTTCATGCGCGCCAGCAACATAGCACCTGTGTCTGTTGGGTAGCTGAGAGCGTGTGAGCCGCGTGCAGCAATGGCAGATGTGTTCTGAATCTGCTCGGTCGGTGCAACGTCGGTCGCGTGGGCTACGCCCACAAACAGCAGGACAAGAATAATGGCAGAAAACTTTTGTTTGTTCATAATAACTCCCTATGGTGTAATAAAAGTAAGTGCATTAAGTGCATTTCCATCATTTAAAAATGCGGCAATGGATTCCGCACCCAGCCTTTCGGCCGGCCGTATTATTTATTTAAGTTCTATATTTAGACGATCAAGGCCCTGGTCAATTAGCTCTAGGATCAGGGTATTGATCGAGACTTGGCGGCCTCGGGTATTTTGTAAGGAGCCGGCCATTTTTGTCACTCTCGCGTGAAGCTCCGGCGGCATACGCAACGTAACGTATTTGATGCCGGATGCTTTCGCGTTTACATCGTCTTGGGGTGGCTTAGTCGTCATTTATATAGTCTTCGGGTTCGGTCATACTGGCCGGCGATGGGGCCAGTAAATTTTCAAAAAATGAGAGGTCGGTCGTGTTATCTACTGGCACTGGCGACGACGCAACAGCGGCCGCCTGCACAATAACAGGCTTACGCTGGGCTGCCCTCAAGCCTTTAGGTGATTTTTCAGCTTTGATCGCGTCTAGCTCTTGCTCACGATTCATTGCCTCTTGCACCATCATGTCGATGATCTCGGATCGTGGTGGATTCGGATTGGCCTTCACCTTCATTTCAAGACTTTCATGCACGCGCACGGCAGCATGGTTGTCTTGGCTGGGCTGTTCGCGCATAGCTATTACCTCGCGTGCGCCGTTTTCTGTTCCAGCTCGGCCTTATTGCCCAGCGCCTCGGTGCGCTGCTGCTGTCGCACGGACTCAATCTGATTTTCTCGGGTGTTCGCTTCCACAACCTGTTCTTTCAGCCAGGCGCTGGGTTCGACACCGTTGTGGCGCTGCGCGGACGCTTCACGGCGTTGCATTGCGCGATCGAGCGCCGGATTTTCCGACTGGCCTTGCTCGGCTTGCTGAGACTGCTCTTTTGCCGAATCGAACTGGTGATGTGATTCCCTCCCAATTTTGACGGAGGCCAGAGAATCTAGGTGTGGGTCACGCTGCTGGATCTGGCTTTGTGCTGTGTTATGTTTTTCCTTATTCAACCCCAACTGCAACTGCACCTCCTTTGGCACCATACCGTTTTTTTGGTCGTGCTGATGGAGTTGATTCGCTACCAAAGCTGCTTGCTCTTTGTGGTGATCAGCATTCTTTTTGGCCTCGCTGATCGACTTATCGGGGTAGCTGAGTTGGCGCTGTAGCTCCGCAACCTGGTTCCACGATTCCGCATGGTGATTGTGGAACTCGGTCGATTTCTGCAGCTCCATCCGCTCACGCTGTTCCGGAGCAGTCTTTGGATCAGTGATTTTGTCCGCGAGTTGCTGTTGGCGCTCGCGGAAAGCTCGTTCTTGAGTCAGCGCATGGTCGCCTGCGGTCGCTTCTGGGCCACCGACAACGGGAGCATTGTCACGGTGGGCGATAAAGCCGCTGGCCTTGTAAGCTTCCAGAGCCTGCTTGCCGGTTTTGATCTGCTCGGGCGTGCCGGTGGTGGCCAGTGGCTCGCGCGGAGCCGGGGGAAGGTCATTGCCCGCCGGCATGAGCTGATTCTGTCCGTGCGTCTCTTTCTTGGCCAACAGCCATTCTTGATAACGGGCGTGCTGCGCCTGCTGGGCCTGTTTGGTCAGCACGTCGCGCACTTGATGCTGCTCTTGCACCAAGTTGTCGGACACATCGCGCTGTTCGGCCAAGGCCTCGTGCGCCTGGTCAGCGTTACGCTGCAGCTCGTCGTTGCCAGTGCCAGCCATATTCGAGTCGGTCATGTTGTTTCTCCGTGGGAGGTACGAAAACGATCACGCCAGCACGTTGCTTTTCGATTATCCAACCATCATCTGGCAGACCAGCGAGTACTTCGAGCTGACAAAGAAAATCGACCATCTTATGCAGCCGCTCTATGATTCGGCGGTGCGTGATGATCTGCGGCAACGGTGAGTCGCCCGGGAACCGAAGATGATGCAGAGCATAGCGCCCTTCCATCGTTTCACCGATCAAGTTGATATAGTCACAGGCCAAGCTCGCAAGCTGGCGCGCTTCGTCTTCGTAGTAATCGAAATCGACGCCACACACGCACTGATGATCAATCCACGGGCTATATGTCATAACTCCATCAACTCTAGTGACTTCACAGACTTCATTATAACGCACTATGCAGTGAGTGCAATGACTTCATAAACAACAAAAACCAGGGCGAGACATTGCTGCCCGCCCTGCTTCTTATGGCCGCATGGATGGCCGGTGTTCCTCCTGCTCTTCATGCTGCTGTTGCTTGGCTTGGTGCTCCTGGGCATGCTGCACGTTCCAGTCAGCGATGTCTTTGATGCCAACCGGAGGGCGCATTTCCTCGACGCCCTCCGCTTTACCCCGGATCTGGATGATGGTATCCCGCTGCCTATCGTGGGCTTCCTGGGTATCTGCTTGTTTTTCAGAATCAATCTGACCGTCGGCTTTCATCTCATTGTCGTACCACGGCCGGACATGATCGGCGTTCTTAATAAGATCGCAAAGCTCCGAGTTATTCTGCCATTTCAAGGTTCGCGCGCCGCCAGTGATAATAGCGGTTGGAGGCTCCTTTCCTTCCCGTTTATACAGGTCACGCAAAGCCAGCGCATCGAAGCCGCCTTCAACGAAATGTACGTCTTTATCGTTGCCGCGCAGGATAGGCGGGAAAGTTTTGTCTGTGCTGGCGTAGCACATTTTAGTAGTCATCTCGTCGCCGATTTTCTCGGCCTTGATGAAGCGCGTTTCGGCGCTCCGGATCTTGCCTTCCTTATCGTGGCCAATGAACACGAGTCCGCGATGGTCGGCCTTGATGACGTTCTGCTCGCCTGCCTCGCGCAGCGTATCGTCGGAAATACCCCGACTTAGAGCGTATTGGTAAGCGTTCGCCCGTTGCTGCTTCGTTGCCTCATGGAGCTTGATTGCTGTGGCCACTGGATTGGGGCGAGCGCCCTTCTCCTGGGCCTTCCTCGTAGAGGCTGCAACCGTGGTCGGCTGACCGTAAGCAGTTGCCGACAACTGGATGCCGCTCAACTCTTCGACAGCCTGCCGATGCGTGATACCGATGTGCATTTGCGCGTAAGCGATCGCGTCCATGTACTCACGGTCGCCGTGGCTGCTATGTACCATCCAATTGCCATGCTGCGATTTGAAGATCCGATCTGTGTCGCCGCTACCGTGCGAGAATTTCCAGCTTGTGGTGCCATTCTTCTCGATCTTGATGCCACGATCAAGCAACCATGCTGGCAGATCAGCATCCTTGGCACGTTGCAAAGCTTCTTCGTAGCGGCGATTCTCTTCGTGTCTCTGTTGCTCGACTGATGACGTTTTACCGGGGCTGACGGTGGGTTGATCCATTAGTTTCTCCTTCTGCTTGGGTTGCTGAGTACGAGCGGCTTTGGTCTGCTCGATGGTGGCCCGCTTCTCGACTTCGAGTTGATGGCGGTATTCATTCAACAGTGGATTGGTAAACTCGACTTTCAGCCCGGCATCGACGGATACCTCGACAATTCTGCGCTGAAAATCCTCGTCGCCTCGTGCCTGGATTTTCGGGCCGAATTTCTGCAGCGCCAGGCGTAAGCCAGTTTCCAAAACTTCGCGGTCGTTGTCGTCCAATATCTTGACGGCGCGCGGCTCATCGCGCAATACGTCACGGCCGTTAAACTGATAGGTGACATCGCCGTTGAGGGCCACGCGGTGGGTGATTTTCTCGCCCTGGGCAATCGGATCTTCTCCCCGCCTGTGTTGTTCGGTTTCTGGCGCCGCTCCGGCTGTGAATTGCTTGGCCTGGTCGTCACGCTGCAGCGGCTCGATACGCTGCCGGCGCAGCTCGGCCAGCGCCAGCTCATCGCCTGCCTGAGCCCGCTGTTGCAGAAACACACGGAACAGCTCGCTTGCCTTCATGGTGTAAGTGGTTTTTAGCGCCAGGCGCTCGGCCTTAATCTGTTCTGATAGCGCTTTGTCGGCCTGCACCTTGTCCATGCGTGCGATCGACACGGAAGCGCGGCGCTCTGCGTGTTTATTCCCAGCGGCCGCGTTGATGCGTGCCTTTTCTTTCTGGAAGATCTGTCTGCTCTCGCTGAGACGGGCTAGTTCGCTAGTTTTCTGCTGCTCCCATGCCTGGGATTTATGCGCGACGTGTTCAACTTTCCATCCTTGGAAGTCCTGCCATAGAGCGCTGTGCTTGGGTTCCTTCCGGATCTCATGGGTTGGCTCATGGGCGAGCTGGGCCGCGTAGCACTCGCGCAAGATCGGCGCAGCCTCGGCCCATGGCAATCTCCGCTCAATGGTGAGGAAGTCAGAGACGTTGAGGTTCCGGTTACCGCATTTGATGCGGTCGCTGCCATCGTTGCCCTTGTTGACCTCGTACTTCTCCGGGATGACGCCGTGCGTCTTGGACAGATAGGCTAGTAACCAGCGTGCATCTAGGTTCCGCTTGATTTCCTGAAACTCTGAGAGTACTTCTGTTTGCTGCCTAATTTTCTCGGTTTGGGCCTCGGCCTGGTATTGGCCGATCACGTTATCGGCCGGTCGCTCTACTCGATCATCGGGCCATCGCATAGCACCAGCTTGTTCTGCTCGGCTGTGCTCCACGTGGTCGCGTACATCACCCTGCAATAGCATTTCACTTCTGTCGGCGAGGCGTACCACATCGAGTTCGGACAAGTTCCGCACACGACCTCGGGCGAAGGGCGGCGGTTCTCGTCCAATTGACTTAGCGTTATTCCGATTTTGCTCATGATCCAATCCTTTATGTTTGTTGTAGAAACGAGCCTCACGGCTAGCGAGAATCGTCAGCTTTTCATCACGCTTTGCTGCTTTATATTCACCGTAAGCCTTAGTGTTCCCGCTATTGAGATACTTGATTTCGTTAGCGCGGATTTCGTGCCACTCTCGCAATTTTTCGGTGATGTACTGAGGATCTTTTTTTGCAGTTTCGGCAATGATGTATTCAGCTTGGTATTTGGCGTTGAATAATCGTTCTTTTTTGGCGGTCGACAACTCGATAAATTCGCGTTTGAATGCGTTATCGTCTAACCGTATAAAGTCTTTTGCGCCTGGTACGCGGACTTTAAAGCAACCCTTATTCCTACCACCCATGACCTCAACAGTTCCAAAAGTAGAAACCAATTTTTTGAAGTCGTCGTAAGTTTCTATTTTTTGTGCAATGACAGCAGCGTGGATAGATTTGCGAAATACACGCTCCTGCGTCTTAAACATATCGCCCTTGTATCGCGATAACATATCAGCCGCATTCGTGAATTTAAAACGCGGATGGTCTTTTGGGCTAGCCAGTCCATATTTATTATTAATGTGCTCTTGAAAAGCATCAATGAAATCTATTTGCTGCTTAACAGAACCAAATAGACCGAGTTTATTACCTCGCGGCTTCTTTTCATTTATGGTAATAAGATTTACATTAGGAACGACGATATGAAGATGTGGTTTTCTCTCAAATGGCTTCCTAGTTTTATTATTAGGAAGGCTTGCAATTTTCGGAATATGCGCTTCTGCGTAAAAGCTATATTCATCGGAACCAAAAGCGGCGAAAGCAAAAATCTTGAAATCCTCAACGATATTAAGCAATACGTCGTCAGGAATATAATCTTCCTTAAATCCAATAGTAATGTGCTGATAACGTTCTGATGCCGGATCTAATATCTGAATGGTCTGATTAGTTGCATCATAATTACCAGCCAAAATCACACGATGATCCAATTGATCACGAGTAAAATACCGGCCTTCTTTCAGGCCGTCTTCAAGATACTTCATGATTCCGTCACTACCGCCGGTAATTTTAATCAGTGCCATTGACGGCCGCCTTCATCAGATAGGAAATTTGTTGAAGTTCCTGCAGAATGCCAAAATAGATACCCTCACGAACGAACCCAGCCTTATTGACCGAGTTAGCTGTCGCAGCGAGTTGGTTAAGGTTATTCGATGACTTATTGACCAGGAACACTAGCCGAGTTTTGTCGATACTGGGCTTCGACTTGGCAATGACGGTCGTCTGGTTGGTTAACACGTATCGACGGAAAAACTCGGATTGAGTCAATCCGCTAGCCTCAAACTTCGCTTTATACGCGGCGTGATCGGCCTCCGTCAGCCGAAAAGCCACCGTCTTTTTCAGCCCACCATCTACACTTTTAGGCCTCGCCATACACACCTCCTGTTGCCGATTTGATAGTTCTGTTGCCGCGTAGCGCGCACCTGGCGGCCGCGCAGCGCCGCTGGGGATTCAAAGGGGGCACCCCCTTTGGCACGGGATATTTTGCAAAACGCGTAGCGTTATTGCAAACATATCCGTCGTGCCTATGATAACGACAATAAATGTACTACGACAACAAAAACTAAGCAAGACAACTAAAAAACCACATAGAGGCAACTATATAGAAACAATAAAGCAACAAATAAGCGACATTGACAGCAAAATTCTGTTGACAGGTAACAAATTGACATACAGAATGGGAATAGATGGGCAACATTCATAATAATTTTGATAAAAGGAGGTTATTCGGTGACTGATGAAACCATCAAGTCGGCGCTACTATCCTTGACTGCGAAAACCACAACGGGCCAATTGCGCGAGATGCTGCCGTTGATCGAAACGAAGTTGGCAGCGGGAGTAAAGCACGAGGAGATATTGGAAGTGTTAAACGCTCACGGTCTGAATCTCACTCTGGGTTCATACAAAACGATGCTTTACAGGATCAGGCAACGGTCAAAACCGGACACTATCCCCCCTGCCCCAGTACAAGGCTCGAAGTTTGAAAAAGTTGATAAAGTAGTAAGTCAACAAAAGTCTCAGGTGCCAGTTGAGCGGGTAGAAGCAGTTGCAGGAAAGACGCGAACAGAAACCGTCTTAGGTAGCGAACCTCAAGAGTTTTCTTTTAAACAAATGCAAAAAAAGGATCAAAAATGAAAATCGTTATCTGCTCACTTGGCGGTAGTGTTGGGAAAACAACGGTTACGGCGCACATGCTCTGCCCGAGAATGCCCAAGGCTCGCGTGATAGCTGTTGATACAGCGAATATTACGGTGAAGCATTTCGGCATTGAAGCCGATGAATACAGTGGTGAAGAATTCACCAAACTGTATAAACAGCTAGTGCGCATGAATGACGCGATTATTGATGTTGGCGGCTCTAAAGAAGGCAAAGAGTTTTTGGCCGGAATGGATTGGATGGAAGGCCACGACGAAATCGACGCTTTTATTATTCCCGCAATGTCAGATGATAAAGACCAAAAAGCCGCGTTTAAAACAATTGAATTATTAATGGCGCAAGGCGTTTCCAAAGAAAAAATCAAAGTTATCTTTAACGGTGTTGCAAAAAACACGGTTGATGAATTCGATTACTTGCTCGGCGCATTAACCGTGCATCAAATTCCATTTTCTATTGAAACAACGATTTTCAAACATGCGTTATTCGACATTCTGAGCGTGCAGAAGCGCAGTTTAGAATCAATCTTGAACGACAAAACAAACTATAAGCAACTCGTTCAAAAATCTGAGGACGATTCCCAACTTGGCAAACTGATGGATTTGATGATCGCTCAAAAATCAGCTCCGAAAGTTAACGAAAACCTCGATACAGTGTTCGCTGCGCTCTTTCCGGTAAAGAAAGTGGAATCCGAAACGAAACGCGTTTCGGCGAAAGCATAAATCATGGACGCCAAAGCAAAAATGGAAGCGATGGGCGACGCGCGGACGAGAATCGAGATCCTTTATAAAATTATAGTTGGGGAAATTGACGGGCTGGTCGATCGAATTGAGGAAATGGATAGCAGAATCCCAGTCCTTGGGGAATCGATCAGCAGTCAAGCCACTCGCTTGGAAACTGTACTTGGCGAGCTGCAGCAAAACCTAGCCAGGTACGGCGCGAAAATCGATGTAATCAACAAAGAGAGCATTGAGCGTCTGCGTGTTGACGCCCAGGAGGAAATGACGAAGTACGCCGATAAGCTCTCTGAAGATCTAATCAAGGAAGTTGGCGATGTGGCTGAAGACATTGCAGCAACTGTGGAGCTACTTAAAAACGCATCTGGCAAGAGCGTCACAAGTTTGAACAATGCGATTATTGACTTCGGGAAAAAAATCAAGGCGTCAAATCCAGACTGGAGCGCGAAGCGCAAAGATTTTGCGTGGATTGGCGCAATGGCCGGGCTGGTTGGGGGCATTGTTGCGGCCGTAATCACTTCTGTTGTGCTCATAATGGCCAAACCGACGTCACCAGCCGCGCCGGTGACGCAAGGGCAATATCAACGGTCACAATAACCATTCCGTAAAGCAACAAAGTCTTAATACAGCATGATATGCTGTATGTGCATTCACTTCATTAACTTCAATCAGGGAGATTTGTTATGGAACAATGGCGAAAACTCGTGACGCCTGGCCATGTATGGGCAGCACGCCTCAACACGTTCACGTGGATTGGTGCCATGGTGCTCGGGCTGTTTGCATTGTCATTGGTACGGGACATTCACGGCAATACAACGGGGCTGGTCAAGCAGCTCGCGCAAGTAACACAGGAACCGCCGACCTGGTGGGAGCGATTCACCGCCTCACCCTGGAGCACTCTTAAAGGTGTGGCGTCCGGTGATGCACAGGCGGGGGAAAAGCCTCGCCCACGCCTCGCGGCCGACATGGCCATGATGATTATGCCTATGCCCCAATTACCACTGACGACCGAAAAACTGACCAAACCGACGGATCTCAAGATTTACATTGACGACAATGTAAAAGTCCTAAACGCAACCGGCAAGCTGTCGGGTGACTATCCCGTCTGTGACAAGCTCGACGACGTGCGCAAACCTTGGGTGAACAGTACGACCGGTCAGCCGGACATTCCGCGTTGCCTGGTTTCTGATTCGGGCGACACAATTTGGATGGCCTCGATCATCGGTGACGGTGGAACGTACAGCGTTACAGCTACACCGTGGCTGGCCGTGTTCCACAAGGGCAGTACCGGCAAATGGGTTTTCTATAACACCGACGGCATCGTACTGGCCTCGCGCGCCAAACTGCCGGGTTACAAAACCATCAATTTCGACATGATCCCGTACCAGGTAGCGCGCGATTTTCCATACCTGGTGGATAAGGAGAACAAGCATGAATAATCTACTCGATAGCGGCGGCTTCACTGGCGGCATCGGACTCGCATCGATTCTTGGCGCTGCACTGATGGTATTCCTTTTTTTACGCCTGACAGGTGTAGTCCAAGCAGGCCAATCGGTGTATCAAATCGGGCTTATCTTGCGCTTTGCTGCCGAAGCACCCGTGCGGCTCGCGATCAAGCCTTTGCTGTGGACGCTGTTCAAGATCCCATCCGGCAAGCGCATTGCTGATTTTTTATGGTTAAAGCTGACGGATGAGTCCCTAGATCGCTTCTTCGATCGCCGATTCCGCAACAGCGACGATGCTCTATTGCGTGGCGATATCGAGACAGTTGCGCGTGAACGTTACCCAGAAGCGAAATACCCGCACCTGTGGATGAGTGACATTCCAGAGGATCTGAAAAGGCCATTAGTCATCGACGGCCGCTTGCCAAATGGTGCGTCGCCGGCGTCGCTGGCGCCGGTTTTTATTGATACCGTGCTAGTAGGTCAGTCATATCGCAGAGCGGTGCTGGCGGCTGTATTTTGGGCCTTCGTGGGCTTTTTGGCATGGCATCCACAAACCTATCTTGGCAAAACACTCAAATCGGCCGTAGAGAAGGGAGAGGCGCGACAAAATGAGTCGATGGCAGCCCAGCGATCATCAGCCCGCGCGAATCCGGAAAACTTAGCATACCTGACGATGGGCGTGCAGCTTCGGCAGGACACATGGGACATGGACACGCTCAATGCCAAGGTGCGCGAGCAGGCGTCAACCCAACAGAAAATTATGGAGAACCGCCGTGATTCCATCATTGGCAGCGCACCAAATGGCACGATTACGGCGCTGCTGTTTGGCATTTTGGTGTTCCTCGGAACGTGGCGCGGTCTTGTGCGCGAAGCGGCCCAGCAGAAAATTGAACCATTGCGCCGGCAAAACAAGGAAGCGATTATCCATTGGAAGTATCGCCTCCCAGAGCGCGACATCCAGTATCGCGCTTACATGGCTCAGCTCAAAGTTTTGCACGAATTCGACAAAACTCCGCTAATCGACATTGGAGCCGCATCAGGTCTATTCCGCTTCCGTGGTCAACTCTCCGCTCCGGAGAAGGGGCAACCGATGCGTATGTCTCTCGGCGATCTAATGCAACACCTACTACTGCTCGGCGGGACGGGTGAGGGTAAAACACGCTCAATTATCTTACCGATCGTGAACCAGCTCCTGGCACTCCGCGCCGAAGCGAAGCAGGCCGGCCAGCCACGTCAAATTTCGTTCTATGCGACTGACGGCAAGGCAGTTCTATGGCGCGATATTAAGGAAGTCGCCGAAAAGGCCGGGCAAGGTGCCGATGTGCGCGTTATCGGTTGTAACGACGCCGCCGGCGAGTTCGGTGTTGATCTGCTGGAGGGCGTCGATCCGCAACTCCTCGCCGACATCATCCGATCGGTGATGCGGCAAACCAAAGGCGGGGAGGGTGGTGATTCTTCGTTCTGGCCTGACATGGCAAGCGATCTTCTGCGCAACTGCGCGGTCATCGCTCGTGCATGGGAATGCACCGATGACGGCGTGACACTAATCGGCAAGACCGGCGAACGGCTCTACAGCTTGGTGATGCTCTATCAAATGGCCCTCGATGACGAACTGCAGGAGCGCGCCGTCCGTGCTGTATTAGCCGCTCTCACCGATCCGGCTCAATGGCCGTATGTTGCCGAGTACGCCGGCGCGGAGCTGATGGATTCCATCCGCTACGTGCGCGGCCAATGGGTCAGGCTGGCCGATGCAACCAAGACCGGCATTACAGCGAACGTAACTAACGTGATGGCCCCGTTTGCCTCCAATGTGAAGCTGCGTACGTCCTTCGCCAGTGGCCGCAGTCAACGACTGATGAAGATCACCGACGTTTGGGGTTCGATTTCCTTGGTTAACGTGTCAAACCTGGAATATGGCGTTGCTGGTCGCATCGTCAATGTGATGCTGAAGACACTGCTCTACACCGAGGCGCGCAAGCGCGAGATGGCGAATCCAACGATCGGGCTGTCCGAAAAATTGCTGTTCATCGCTGACGAATTCCAGGATCTAATCACCGCCGATGTGGCGGGGATGTCCGATTCAAATTTCTGGAATGTGGCCCGCTCAACCGGCACGATCGGGTTCACCAGTTCGCAGGGTATGGCCAGCCTGGAGCAAGCCGTCGGCCGTATTGCGGCGGAAAACTTCGCCCTGCAAATGCGCAGCAAAATATTCCTGCGGGTGGAAGATCCCGCGACGATGGAATATGCCAAAAAACTCGCAGGTAAGACATTGCGCAGCTACACATTTGAGAGCAACCGCTACGAGTCGTTTGAGGCGTTGATAAGGGAAACCGGCGTCAATCCGCTGGAAACAGGGCCGGCACGTATCGTCGAGCTACCGAACAACTACGTCGCTGCGCTCGCGGCCGGCTGGTTCCAAGTTCACAAAGCCAGTTTGCCGATTTCGTTCGACACCTGGCGCGCGGCGGTGGACGTGGATTTGCGTTTCGTCCCAACGGGTTCGCTGGCCCATGCATCGAGCGAAGAGGCTTCGCTTTCTGCCAAGCAGGCTGCTTTCTGGCGGCAGGAAGACAAGACGCTGGCCTACATGAGCGAAGGCAACCACGAGGCCGAAGTGCTGCGCGATGAAGATATTATCAGTATGGGTCGTGCGCACGCCTATGTCTATCTCCAGCGAGCCGGCGCAACTCGGCAGGATCTCGCTGAAATAGGTTGAGTAATAAATGCATTAAAACGGCCGGGATTTTCCCTGCCGTTTTTAATGCCGGCGGGGTAGGGCGGATGCTTCGATATGACTTTCGTTTGACTATCAATTGTTATTATTGCGTATTATTTGTTATTTAAAATCAATGACTTACGTTTAAATTTAACTTGTATTTCTCAAAATAAACTCTCATACTTTGACTTATGCGAAAGGTAATTTTTGGCATCATCAAAAGCCGGCCTATCGCAAATACAATCATTTTTTTGAAAGAGCAAACATGAAAAAATTACTTTTAGTGGCGGCATGTGCGATCGGTTTTACCAGCACAATCACTTACGCTCAAGCTACTGAGTCCGGAGTTTTTGATGTACTCAAAGCCACTCATTATTCGGGGCTCCCCGTTGTTCCTGGTTTGCAAATCGTGTCGCCGCAATTTCTTCGTAATTCAGTCCTCAACGCGGACAAATTTAGCCCTGTCTTGGTCCAAGTCGATATTACCGTGATGGAAAATACTGACTGCACGGCACAGAGTACTGACGATAGTCGATTCGCAAAAATGCTGTCTGACGTAACCGAGGGCGATAAATTAAAAGCTGTTGCTTTCATCACGACGAACACCGGGTGTTTTCCTGAATTTGCAGCAGCAAAAAAGGCCTTGAAACTCGGTTATAAAAATATTCTTTTTACAAATTACTCGTATCCGGGAAACGCTGGTGGAATCAATACCCTGGCTAAACCGACGTTGGTTTATAACTTGTAAACCAAATTAGCGCATACAGATTGAACCGCAGCAGGAACGCCCACGGCTCACGCCCTGGGCGTTTTTTCTTGCCAGAGCTGATTCACCCGCCTTGACTGGTGACTTCCTGGTGGACGGTCGGGTAGATAAAGATGCGCTAAAACGGTCGGGTGAATCCCGGCCATTTTCTTTTGCAGGCGGGGAAGAACAGGCTAGTTAATATGACTTTCGTTTGAACATAAATTGTTATTATTTCGTATTATTTGTTATTTAAAATCAATGACTTACGTTGAAATTTCACTTGTTTTTTTCAAGAATAAAACGCATAATTTACTTATGCGAATGGTTTATGAGAAAGGTCTTTTTTAACATCAAAATACCGACCTATCGCGGATTCATCCCTTAACCAAAGTCCTTCAATTGTGGGAGTTAAAAATAATGCGAAAACTCAATCCATCCCTAGCCTGGGCCGGCCAAACAGCAGCCGGTTATGCAACACTTTTTTTTAGTGCATGGCTCCCGTTTGGCCTGCATCGAGTAGTGATGCGCCGCGCGGGTGGGTGGCTATTCCCGGCACTGTTTCTGCTAGGTGCGCTCGGCGCAGCGGGCTTCATATACCTGTCGCACTCGCCGCTGTGGGCGCTGCTTGTGGCCCCCTACATGCTGATACTGACAGGTGATGTTCTCTCGCTGTGGTCATGGAGCTGGCCGTTCGAGTGGACGCCGGCCGACAAGCTGCGTGAGTTGAATGCGCGTTACAGCCTGTCCTTGCGCCTGTCGGTGGGTGTGGTGCTTGCCGTGTTGCTGTGGCTGGGGGTGCATCATGGCTGAGAAAAAAGATAAAAAATCAGAATCGCCGTTCACGCGCGAAGCCAAAAGCTACGCGAAAACCGCCATCACGTTTGGCATATCCGATTTTGGCGAAACCGGTCAGCGCATCAAAAATATCGCTGCCAACTTACGAGCAAAGAAAGCGGCTCAGCGCGTCGAAACATTCAGCGAAGCGGTGGAGCGGCACCAACTAACAGAAAAAGGGATTCACGATCGGGCGGCACAAGTGAAAGCAACATCGGATTTAATTGGCCTGATAGCGGTGCTGGCCTTTGTCTTGTTGTTGGCCGCCGTTTATCTCGACTGGTCGTTTAGCATCGTGACACTGTTGTGTCTGGGCGCAGTCTGGGCGATCTGCCAAACACTGGTTTGGCGCTTCCGATATGACCAGATCCGCGCCCGCGAATTGTTTGGGTTCACCGATTGGCTACTCGGTCGCCGCACCGGAGAATTCAAATGAAAATCCTTCGTCTTCTACTCTGCCTGGTGGCGCTGCTGCCGGCATGGGCATTCGCCGATAGCAATGGTGTCAGCATGAATCAGTTCTCCCCGCCTGCCGGCGATGCGTCGGTTGGATTCCTGCGCGAAGCTTTCGGCAGCGTCGTGTCAATAATTTCGACGACTGGATCACCAGCAGGTACTAATACTGACACCGTGACGGCGGCCGGTTTCAAGATTTTTAACAGCGCAGTGCTGTTCCTGTCCATGCTATTCATGCTGTACACCACCATCAAGGGCACGGTGGACTCAGCACACGACGGCGAAATTCTCGGTAAGAAGATGTCTTCGATCTGGGTGCCGTTGCGATCAGTCGGCGGTACCGCATTCCTGCTCCCGCTCGGGAACGGTTTTTCGTTAATTCAAATCGGGGTGCTCTGGATTGCAATACAAGGGGCAGGCATGGGTGATGCGGTCTGGACGGCGATGATGGAAAAGCTAACGCAGGACAACATGATCGGTCGCCCGAATGTGCCTGATTCTCGGCCATTGGCGGCCAACATCCTGCGGTATGAAGTCTGCATGGCGGCGATGAACAAGCAGTTTCAGGATTCAGGCCGCGCCGATCGTATTCAAGTGTCCGAGACACAAAAAATTATCTTCAACACGGGCGAAATTGCCGGCGTAGGTACCGCTGCCGTACCTGTGCTGGGCGTGTTCGCACTGGCGTCGTCGATCAATAATTTACGGTACACGGTCAGCGAATATCAATGGTCAGCTACAGGAAACACCTACCAAAACGCGAACGTCTGCGGGGCACTGCACTGGACACAGAGTGAAGAATCAAGCGAGAGCAATGGCAACACAAAAGTAGACAAGGGGCCGATTCTGGCTGCACACAGCCAATCGGTGAAATCCATGATCGCCAGCTTGCGCCCGGTCGCCGAGCAAATCGTTGCTGGTAGCAAACCGGCTCCTGGTGCGGTTGACCAGGCTGCGTTTGCTTATGAGAACGCGCTGCGAGCTGGTGCGCAGACTGCCGTGCAGCAAAGCAACGATCGCGCGAAAACCGAGTTCATTCAGCTCGCGCAAGACGGTGGCTGGCTCTACGCTGGCACATACTACAATCAGATTGTGCGACTCAATGACGCTATGCAATCGGCAATTAACGCAATACCAACATCGGAACCAATCAGCATTGAGGACAAGGAGGCGAGGGAGACTTTACTGACGTATCAGGACGCGCTCTCTGTCGCTGACGAATACATAAAAAACCGTGCAAACTCTCCAAAATCAGCCTACGAACAAGAATGGAAATCGGCCTACAAAGATCCCGACGGGTCTGTGAAAGCCCCGAGGTCATGGGAAGACGTCAAAAAACTCTTGTCGCTGCCGGCGCTGGGTGCAATTCACCAAATGACGCAAGAAATTGGTGGTTCAAACCTAAGCCACATTAGCCAAATGAAGGCCGTGGGTGACACGATTACTGGAGCAGCATGGGGCATTGCCGGAACCATGTTTGTGGCCACAGGGTTCGCCAATTCTAACGGTATGAAACTTACCGTCGGTAACGTGTTCGACGTTGGTGCGGCGCTGTCGTCTATGTCCGGCATGGTCAGCACAATATTTAGCCTCTTGTTCATGGCTGGCCTTATCCTAGCTTTCTACGTTCCGATGATTCCGTACATCGCCTGGATCGTGGCGTGTATCAAATGGTTAGTTATGGTGGTTGAAAACGTCGTTGCGGCACCGATATTTGCTGCTGCGCATGTTCACCCAGACGGTGACGATGCAGTCGGGAAAGCTGGGCCGGGGTACATGATTATCCTGTCAACATTTTTGCGGCCGTGCCTGATGGTATTCGGTTTGATTTTCTCGATCACACTGGCTCAGCCGATCACCCACTTGGTCAATGCCACTTATATGATGGCGGTTGCTGGCTCAATGCACGATTCTTTCAACGGTCTGGGTGCGTTCGTTGCCTACTCGGTGCTTTACGCTTTCATCATGTCGATCGTCGTGCATGCTGTTTTTGGACTAATCAACTACATCCCTGACAATGTGCTGCGTTGGCTCGGCAACGCGGTCGGCGCAAATGGCATCGGCGATCAGGAAGGACATGAGGTTAAGCAGGTGTTTGCTGGTGTGGCGCGGCAAAGCTCTGGCAGTTTTGGTGGCGGTGGCGGAGGCGGTGGAAAAAGCGGCGCCAAACCGAACGGCCCTGGTGGTGGAACTGGTGGAACTGAAAAGGAGTCCCCGTCGAACAAGGAGCTGTTAGGAGGTTAACCGGATAGTCATCCTACATGCAGCAAAAAAGGCCTAGAACATCTAGGCTTTTTTGCTGAAGAGGCCGGATTTGGCATCGTGCGTATAGCCTCGATCTCCGTAGGCTTTAGTACGAGCCTCTTCAAACCGCTTCGCGGCCAAATCGTCACGCAATAGTGGATGATTCGGGTCCAGATCGGAAAGAGCTTTCCGCAAGGCGCGGACGTAATCAACCGCCACTTTCCGTTCAACATGCTCGTTGAGTTCAGCACGTTGCGCGTCGTTGAGCTTCGCCTCCAGCTTGTTGGAGTGGTCTTGCCAAGCGTTGTTATCGTTGGCACGCGCCGATCGCTCGCGCCTAGCGCCTTGCTGTTCGCCGTACTGAATATCACTCCAAGTCATAGCGTTTCTCCTTTGTTATGTCGATTAATTATGACACGCTGTTCAGCCTCAATCAGGCCTTTTCCCCTCCTTTTTCTTTACCAGTGCTAGCGACTTTCGTCGGCTTTTTAAGGTCAGCCGGCTTGAATGTCGCGAGCAATGCCGCATTCTGACTGATCGTGGCTTCGAGCTGGCCGCGCAGACTGGCGGAGGTTTCTCGGGCGACGGCGGTTTCCTCTCCAGCCTTCTTGGCATCGGCTCGCACTTCCTTCACTTGCCGGCGAGCATCCTCTAGTTCTCTAGCTGCGGCGTCCAGGCCGGCCTGTTGGGCCTGCACTTGAATCTTGGCGCTGGTAAGTTCCTGCACGGCCTGGTTGCCTTGCTTTTCTGCTTTCGTTGCTCGCTCTGTCATTGCTTCCAGCTTTGCCGTCAGCACGGCAGCTTGTTGCTCGGCAGCATCAGCCTTGTCCTTCACATCAGCAAGTGCAGCATCGAAGCGTTTGCGCTCTGCATCCAGTTCGGCGGCGGTGGCATGGGTCGCTTCCTGGGAGATATTTAAGGCGGCTTTCAGGTCGTCGGCCCGTTTTTCGATTTCCACAACTCGGGCTTCCGCTGTGCTGGCACGTTCTGCCATTGCTGCAAGGGCGGTCTGCACCTGGTCAAGTTTGGCGGCGGCTTCCTGGGCAGCGGCTGTAGCGGCTTTATCGAGCGCTTCCAGCGCTTCAGTTGCTGTGGACAGCTCAAGGGCTTGGCCCTCAAATGCCGTGGATAGTTCGTTACGCAACACATCGGCTTCGACGCGTTCGGCATCCCATGCGGCCTGCACATTTTTCAGGCTCTCGTTGGCGATTTCCTGCGCCTCATGCCACATAGACGCCAGTGCTGCAGCACTGGCTTGCTGGACGCGTTCTGGCACGGCCTGAGCTACCGGCTCAGCGGTCGCGGTTTGCATACGTCGCCACTCCTTCATCACTGCGCTGGCGTCGTTCATGTTGGTTTTTGAGATACGGCGAACGGCGTCAACGACCGGGAAGCTTACACGGCCAGAATCATTGAAAAGTTGGTCGGCTGCTGCGGTGATGCGGTCGCGTGTTTCTTGATTGATCTGCATTTTCATTCCCCTGGTTATATCCGGCTACTCAACCGATAAGAAATTATAACATAATAATAATAATAATAATAATAATAATATTATTATTATTATTATTATTATTATTATTTTCAACAAGGTAACAAATATTTGTACTGAACAACAGAGAAAACAGAACACAAAAACTTGCAATATGATGATAATCATATTATAATATGATTACAGTATGCAAAAGCGTGCTGCTTTTTAAGAAAAGGGGAACACGATGAAAACCACAGCTTTACTCCTGACATTCGCGCTGGCCAGCGTATCCGCATCCGCTATGGCCAATGTCGCACTTGAAGCAGCAAAGCAGAGTCCCAGCGCGCAGAAATGTCGAGCGGCCGGAGAGGAGGCTAAGAGAAATCCAAGTCCCTGTGTTGGTAACGATAGGGCATGTGCGATGAGAGTTCAACAAGAGATGAACGTGATGCTGCAGGCTTGCATCCGGGCGCTTGAAGAGCTGAATCCATTGCTCAATCCGGCGCTCTTACTAGATTAATTCAACGGTAAACATAGCGGCCGACAGTGGAGTGGTAGCCCCGCCGTCGGCCTAACACAACACAAACTATTAGGAGTTTATGTCATGTCTAAACCAATTTTATCCGATGTGCTGCTCGATGATTTGCTGACCGAAGCCGACCCCGAGTTGGAGCACAAGCCGGAAGTTTTCACCAGAGCGTTGCGAGCACTGCTGCGGCCGCTGCTCAACCAGGTGGTTAAGTCGTGCTGCACACCAGCGGATCTCCCGGCGGTAGTGGCTAAGATGCGGCACAAGGCGAGTGTCACAACAACAACGGAACAAGCCTTCGCGCTATTCGTGCAGGCTATCGCCGATACAGGCGAACTTGCTGTTGCTTAAAATGCGCGAGGTTAAACGCGCCCTAGCGCGTTTTCCTTAACCGGGCACAGCAGCAAGGTCAGTCGCACGATCAAAACGCGTCTACGAGCGTTTTGATGCCCCTAGCCGTGCTTTTCATTAACATTCCTCATCCCTACCCCTGTGCTTGCTAAACTGGTTTTGCGAAACGTCGATTAACGGTGCGGGGGCGATTTGAGTCTCATCGGCGCTTGCGCCGATTGTGCGAGCGCAGCGAAGACACAACCGCATGGTGAGATGCCCCAACGGGGCACCCCTGCGTTATATGGCGAGCGACGGCGCCGACCGGCGGCGCGTAGCCACGGCTAGACTGTCAATCAATCCGAGTTTGAGTTTTCCTTGTGCGCCGCGCAGCGGTGCAGTCTGGATTTGCTCTTGGTGTTGCTGTTGTAAAAGGTGTTGGTGTTTTCTTGGGGTACTGATTTTTGGTGTGGTGTACCCCGTCGTTTTGACTTTGTGGCGAAGTTATCCACAGATCGAAATTCAACTACTTGATAAAGACATACAAGCAAAGATACTAGGGGATTCACGTACCTCGCCGGAAAGCTATAGCTGGCGCGGGTTGCTACCGATTACACATACCTTTTTTGCTACCAATTACACATTTTCAGGCTACCGATTACACATGAACAACTTTTGAAAACAAGCCGCAAAGCCTTATGTTTCCTAGCTTTTTGGCCTTGCTACCGATTACACATGGAAAAGCTTAGTTATCCCCGAAAAAAAAGCCCATTAAATGGGCTTTGATTGATGTAAGGAGTGTTTTAGAACGCCTTGCTCGGGGTGTCCAGTTTGGAAAGCTTTGCCCCTTTCGTGTGGACAATATGCAAACGGCAAGGTGTCATTTTTAAGTGCTCTCCGGTGTCGTCTAAGTTGCCCTTTGCCTCTGGATAAAACAAAAGCACCTCTTTAAGGCGTGTCTTAAATTTGATTTTGAAGTTACTTAATCCTTTTATATCGTCCGCATAGCCGTTGCCAAACTGCTCTTTAAGTCCAATCCACGGTATTAGTGCCTGGCTGTGACCAGATACCCGCAAAACAAATATGCGATAAATAAGCCAGGTGTAAATATCCATTGCAAGCGGCGACTTACTTAACGCATGGTATACGCGCAAATCTATTGGGATAGGCCGGATTGCAACTGCTTTATAAAAATCATCGGTCAGGGTCAGTGTTGACTCCCAAAGGCTTTGCTGCTCTGGATTTTTATCGCTCCAAAAAACGAAACCGCGTGAGGTTATTTTTATATCTTCATAAGCCATTGCGTTAGTGGTCGCGTCGTGACTATCAATACTGATAACCGCCCTAGCTAGTGCAAGAGATTGTTTTTTCAGTCGTGCCAAGTCGCGTCCGTTGTAGTGCATTTCCAGTTTGCGGGAGAAATCGGCGGCGCTACGCCCAAGCTCAAGAATAGGGCTTTTTGTCCTTACCGCTTCGGTGCTCATCCAGGCCAATACAATGCGCGGGATGGTGCCGAACGGTACGCCGTATGATTTATGGCCGCGCACTGCCAGCGACAATTTGCCACTGGTGCGCTCGTAATACAGTGTCTTGGGGTCGGTATGAGGCAATGTGACTTGGGCCAATGTCCGCGCCATGAAGCCGAGCGCTCCAGCTGATCGCGCTTCTTCCTGTTCGATTTGCAACGCTTCATCAATCAAATTGCGTTGACGTGGGGTCAGTTCCATATGGATACTGCTTTCACCTGTAGAGGTACTATCTGTTTTAGCCAT